>NZ_JBDPHA010000019.1:45279-45361 GCF_039841805.1 Romboutsia sp. 1001216sp1 | reverse complement strand
CTACTATAGACTCATCAAACTCGTCCCCACCAATTCTTATTTACTTAGCAGTAACTATACCCCCTAAAGATATAACTTTTTT
>NZ_JBDPHA010000019.1:0-45211 GCF_039841805.1 Romboutsia sp. 1001216sp1 | reverse complement strand
TAATTCCTCTTTAGTCAATTTTAGACCTTCTTTCTTCAATAATTATATATATATTTATACTTTTAATAACTATTATTTATGTATTATTCTTATTTGTAATTATACTCCTATATATTAATTTAAAACACTTTTATTTTTTATTTCTAATTTAAATAGTAGTTAACATAATAAGATTATGGTAATAAATTATTATTATTAATTTTTATATAATTAAATATTAATAATAATATAAATTTACGAGCGAATTTCTGTGATAATCATGTGTTAAAAATTTAAGTATTTTATATCTACTAGGAATATACCTTTTATATTTTTATATTTCTTCAATACTATACTTATGTCTACCTAGATTCCATTTGATTCTTGTGATTCTTCATTTTGTACTAGTGGTGTGCATTCTATGGGGTTGTATCAACAATTGCATTCATATTTTCCTATATCCTTTAAAATACCATCTATAAATTTGTCTTTATTCACTGCTATAGATAAATATTTTCTTTTAATTCACTTTACCATACGTTTTACTTAAATTAAGGCATACTTGTAGGTCTAGTATTATCCATTATTTATCCTTTGGCTGGTAATCTTATATGCTATATCGTTATTTGTATATTTAAGTAGTAGTATAACTAATTTTTTAGTTGTTTATTTTATAATTAATTTCATCTATTCCACTCCCGATTGCTATGTATATAAGATTAACTCCTTAAGAATATTGGCCCTGTTACTTGACAAAAATAATAAAAATATACATAATAGTACTATAAAGTATCAATAAGTACTAATCAGTACTATTAGTTTCTAAGAGGTGATTTATGAGTAGTAAACAAGAAGTTATTATGCAAGTGGCTCAAAAATGTTTTAATAAACAAGGATTAAAATATACATCAATAGATGATATTGTAAAAGAATGTAAGATATCTAAATCTACATTTTATAAGTATTTTGCGACTAAAGAAGATTTAGTTTGGGAAATGTTAATCTATTCTAATAAAAAATTTTCTAATGCATCTATATTGATAGACACAGATAATACAAAAACACCACATGAAAAATTAAAAGAAAAAATAAAACTTGTATCTGATTATCTTAAATATAACTATTCTTTTAATGCACACATTCTAGGAGAATTTTCAGAAATTAAGGGTAATTCTTTAATAGAGATAAGAAATAACTTAAGATCTAATATAATAAACTGTTATAAGACCCCTTTAATATTAATTTATGGTGAAGAAATAACTCCTTTTATATGGGAGTTATTATTTGTTATAGATAGCTTAATTCATGAATTTAATCTTGTAATGAAAATGAATAAAAGAAATATTAGTGAAGAATATATTTTTGAATTTATAACTAGACAAATAGATTTAAATATAAAAAATCTAAGATACAACAAAAGTATTATAAATGAAAATATATTTTACTCTATAGATGAAATTGGTGAAAGCAATTATAAAGATTCTCTAAAAGATGTTTTTTTAAATGTAGTATATTCTATAAAAGAATGTATTAAATTAAATGAAAACGAAAAACTATCTGAAGCAATTACAAAAATAGAAGAAGAATTTAATTTAGGTAATTATAATTCATTGACTATGCATGCTATGATAGCATACTTAGAAAAGCAAGATTCTCTAAAAGAATATGCAGCTAAATTAAATAGATTGATATCTAAGTTAGGAGATGAAATAATAAATGGAGAATAAAAGATTAAGGAATTTAATAGTTTCAGCGCTAATGCTAGGTTCATTTTTAACAGGGCTTAATCAAACTGTACTAACTTCAGCACTACCTAGTATAATGCATGATTTTTCTGTAAATGCAGATACAGCTCAATGGCTAACATCAATTTATATGCTTGTTTTAGGTATTATGATACCCTCAACTGCATATTTAATAAGTAATTTCTCAACTAAAAAGCTATATATTAGTGCTATGTTGCTATTTTCTATTGGATGTACGATATCTATATTTACAAAAAACTTTTCATTGCTAGTTGTGTCTAGAGTCTTTCAAGCGATGGCTTCCGGAATAATAATGCAATTAGTTCAAGTTGCAATGCTAAACCTATACCCTAAGGAAGAAAGAGGAGCTGCCATGGGTATGTATGGTTTTGTTGTTGGTGTTGCTCCAGCAATAGGACCAACATTAGCTGGGTATGTAATAGATAACTTTGGATGGAGAGTTTTATTTTATGTTCTAGCTTTTATTGCAGTATTAGATATGATATTTGCACACTTTACATTAAAAAATATTACAGAAATTAAAAAATCTAAACTTGAATTCATATCACTAATATTATCAACTTTCGGGTTTGGAGGATTATTAACAGGAGTTTCTAATGTTGGATCATATGGAATATTAAATCCTATAACATATGTACCAATAGTAATTGGAATTATATCACTTATATTATTTACAATAAGACAATACAAGGTTGATGTACCACTTTTAAACCTTAGAGTATTTAAAAGTAAACAGTTTGTAGTATCAGTTATATTGCTAATGATTACTTATGGAGCATTTACATCTGCAACTATGATATTATCTTTATATATACAATCAGCAAGAAAAATGTCCGCAATGATACCAGGATTAATGATGCTTCCAGGTTCAATACTTATGTCTATATTAAGTCCAGTATCAGGACGTATGCTTGATAAATATGGAGCAAGAATCCCAGTTTTATCAGGATTTTTATGTTTGGGAATAGGTACATTTGCATTTTCAAACTTAAGTGAAACAACGTCTATTTTAACATTAACTATTATGTATTCGTTTAGAATGCTCGGAATAACATTTTTATTAATGCCAGTTACAACTTGGGGACTTAATTCACTTAAACAATCTGAACTGGCAGATGGTAGTGCTATAAGCTCTACACTTAGACAAGTTTCTGGGGCAATAGGCGCATCTATGCTTATATCTATAATGACACATGTATCAAATAGTAGTTTAAATACGTCTCAAGTTCTTGCTGATATAAAAGGAATGGATGCTGCATTTAGAATTGCTACTATATTAGTAGTAATCGGATTAATAATTGCAATAATATATGTAAAAGATAATAAGAAAAAATCTAAAAAAACATGTAACGATAATCTGGCTTTAGAATAAATTATATAATTTACCCCTTAAATTAGTATATTTATTAACAGTTATAATAAAATATAAAAACTTAAATAATAAAAAGATGGCATCATATTTCACAATGCCATCTTCTTTATTTTTTTAAGTTTTTTATTTCTTCTATAGTAAGTCCAGTTTTTTGTGCTATCACTTCAATAGGTAATACATCTAATAATTCCTTTGCTATTTCTATAGCCTTTTCTTTTTTTCCTTGTTCTATCTTCTTTTTCTCAAATTCTAAATCTTCTATAGATTTGTTAATTTCTTCAGATTTATCATAATTAAAATAATTTCTATCTTCTAAATCAATAAATTCTATATTATCTAAATCTAAAGATACTTTTTCTTTCTTTTCGATTTTTCTTCCAATTTCATTATTTAACTTTCCTATTTTGTTACAGCAAGTCATTTTGACAAAGTATGTTTTGTTCCATTTAAAAAGAGGTATGAAGAAAAACATAAAATACCAATATGATATATATACTTCTACATGTCCATACTTTCCACAGCATTTACATATAGTAAATTCATCAAAGTCTAGTTTTTTCTCTTCTTGACTTACACCCATTATAAAAAACATTTGTTTCCTCCAATAGTCTTACTAATATTTAGTAATATTATATCAAATTAATTACCTTTAAAGTACTAATTCTATTTTTATTGTTGGCTAATTTGTGAAACCTTATGAATCTCTACTTTTTCATTTTTCCTTAAGTTTTTATAATATGTCCTAAATAAAGAAGAAACTACTATAACACCAAGGGCTATAGAACCACTTGCAAATAAAACATTAGCTCCTGTAGTGAATGATTCTTGGAAATTTCCTTCTATAACATAATACATTGTATTATATAATCCAAGACCTGGAATTAAAGTTATTATTCCTGGAACTACAAATAATATAGTAGGTTTTTTCATCTTTCTTGCTAATATTTCACATAATAATGCTGCAATTGACGCTGCTATAAAGTTTGCACTCATCATATCAAAATTGATTCTCATTAAAATTATATATATAGTCCATGATATCATTCCTATAGAACCAGATATGTATAGTGTTTTTTTAGGTGCATTTAAAAATACTGCAAAACCAACTGCTGCTAAGTATGAAAATATTATATGTATATACATTGGCATCCAAATCATTATAATAATCCTCCCCATTTTACATATATATTCATTGACATACCAACACCAACTGCAATAGCTGTGGCAATAACTCCTGCATCAATTGCTCTTCCTACTCCTGACATTAACTCCCCTGATACTAAATCCCTTATAGCTTTTATAAAAGGTACGCCTGGTAAAAGTGGCATTATAGATCCTACTATTAACATCTTTGGTGTATCTAATATACCAAGTTCTACAAGACCTATTCCACAAAATCCTATAATTATAGATGAAACTAGTGTTGCAAAAACAGGTATATGTGTTATTTTTTTTACCTTATTATAAGTAATCATAGCTATTACCGATGTTATAAGAGTTAGCATAAATGTTATTACGTTATCTCCTCCAACTAATACTGCAAAACTAGAAGAACCTATTGCAGTCCATATATTTATCTCACTTTGTGTATGCGGTGATTTATCTTCTAAGTTTTTTAATTCTGCTATTGCATCATCTATTGACATATCTATATCGTTAACAAATTTTCTTGAAAACTCATTTAGTAAGTCAATTTTATTTAAATTTATACACCTATTTTCTATTACTTTCATAAATGTATATCCATCAAATCTATCATCAGAAACTATAATGGTATTGGGTGCCATAAACACATTTATATGAGAAAATCCTCTAGATTTGCAAATCCGTTTTACAGTATCGTCTACTCTATAAGTTTCTGCTCCATTACTAAGCATTAATTGCCCTATAAATGTGGCTAATCTCAAGACATCCTTTTTGTATTTATAATTAATACTTTCTGCCATAGTTGACCCCCTCATTTACATATTATTTTTATTAGAAATTAATTATATCACTTCTATTTAGATATATAAAGCAAAATTTTTATACTTTAAAATCATTAGTACCTTTAAATATTTTCAAATATTAAAAAAATACTTTTCATTATTAAAAATAATTAAACCCGTTATATTAAGAGGAACATTTTGTTCCTCTTAATAGTTTATTATTATAAAAAAGATAGTGCCCAAAAGTACAACACTATCTTTTTTAATTATTGATAATTTAATTTTATTTACCATTAAATGATACAACACTAAATATATTTAAAATATATTCTTTTTATATTATATCTATAATTTTAGTAGCTATTTTCTCTCCAAAACATTTATCATGCTCTACAAAAAGCATAGTAGGTTTTTCTTCAAGAATCATATTTTCTATTTGTATACGCGAAATTACATCAATAAAATTAAGGGGTTCGTCCCAAATATAAAGTTGAGATTTTTCACATAAACTTGCAGCAATAAGTAATTTTTTCTTTTGACCTTCACTCCACTGTTCTATATTCTTTTCAAATTGAATATTTGTAACACCTACTTGATTCAAGCTACTTTTTAAATGCTGTATATTTATTCCTTTTTCTGCTGAAAACTCTTCAATTTTTCCTTTTAAAAAATTTGTTTCTTGAGAAACATATGATATCTTACTTACTTTTTCTACATAGCCTGTATAATTAATTTCTTCTCCCATTAATAGCTTTATTAAACTTGATTTACCACACCCATTTTTACCTCTTATCCAAATACGATCTCCTGGTTTAATTTTAAAACTTATTGGTTTTTTAAATATTTCCTTTTGATATACTATTTGTAAGTCTACTACCTCTAACAACTTATCTGAGTTTGTCTCTATATTCCCTATTTTGAGTTTTTCTACCTGTTCTATATTTTTTAGCAATTTAGATTTTTCCTCTATAGCTTTATTTTGACGCTTTTCTAAGCATTTAGCTCTTTTCATCATCTTTGATGCTTTATGCCCAATATATCCTCTATCTACAGGACCACCTCCTATTTTAGTGGACTCTAATTTATCAGACCAACTAGATTTTTGTTTAGCTGCTATTTTAAGTCTTTTAATGTTTTTAAGTAATTTTTCATTTTCTGATTTTTCAAACTCATCTCGCCTATCATTATTTACTTGCCATGTAGTGTAATTACCTTTTTGGATATCTATATTACTTTTATTAATAGATAAAACATGATTAATTACTTCATCTAAAAAGTTTCTATCATGTGAAACTAATATAAATCCCTTCTTCTTATTTAAATATTTTGCTACACATTCTCTACCTTCTGAATCTAAATGGTTAGTAGGTTCATCAATAAGTAAAAAGTTATTTTTTCTAAGAAATAATGCTGATAATAATAGTTTTGTACGCTCACCAGAACTTAATGTTTTAAAATTTCTATCTAGTATTTCTGGTCCTAATCCTATTTTTCTTACTTCTTTTTCTATCATTTCATTAATAATATATCCATCATAGCTTATAAATTTATCTAACACTTCTCCATATTCTTTTATATATTTAATATCACTTGAATATTCTTTTAGTTCTTTTTCCCATTTAGTGAACGGTGCTATTGCTTCTCTCATAACTTCTAAAGCTACTTGATTGTCATTCTCTACATTCATAGGAAAATAATCAAAGCTTACTGGACTTATTATTTGCCCACTATATTTATATTCTCCTTTTAATAATTTTAAAAAAGTTGTTTTCCCTCGACCATTTCTACCTATTAATCCTAACTTCCAGTCTGTATCTATATTTATGGATACATTTTTAAATATATCATCTCCATGGTTATCATATTGAAAACTTAAATTATTTATTTTAATTTGTGCCATAATTGTCCTCTCCTTTGTTGAGGAAATAAAAAAACTTCCTCAACTTAAATAGTATTTTTTACTACTTAAAAGATAAGAAAGTTATTATATTTAAATATTATGACATGCAAATAAAAGCAATGATTGCTTTTATTTGAGTAATTTAGTTATAACATTTAATCTTATTCTTAACTTTAAGTAGTTTATAGGGTAGCTTAATAAAACATCTATTTTTGATGTTTTAAAACCTAATTAAACTATATTATTGTTATTTTGAATAAGATTAATTGTTCATTTTATCTAATCACCTCTATATGTATTTTATATTATTATAATATTATAGTAACTTAATTTCAAGTGCTTACATTAGATCAAGAGATTTCATGAATTTAATTTTTTAAGATAATTTAAGTTAAAAAGGGATATGTCTTAAGACATATCCCCTTTTATAACTATAAACTAGTTATCTTTTATTTTCTATTATATTTGATATAATACCTTTACATCTTCCACATCCAGTACCTGCTTTAGTAACTTCTCCAACTTTTTCAACAGTGTCAGCTCCATTTTTTACTGCTTCTACGATTGTATCTATTGATACATTCTTACATTTACATGCATTTTTTATAAGAGCCTCTACTTCCTTAAGCTCTTCTTCGTTTTCAATATTTATATCAGACATCTTTTTAAGCTCTTCAATAGTTCTAGCTCCCTGTGCTTGAGCCTTTCTAACTTGTAAATATTTATCCATATCTAGTTTCATATGTATTTCTCCTAACCTTTAAATTTATTTATTAATATATTAACTTTATAATTATTTAATATTATAATTACATTATATTTATATCCAATATTAATATATAATAAACAAGTTTTATTGAGTAAAGTAAACTACATTTTCTAAATTAAAGTTTATTTTTACATTTTGGTTAACTTCATAAAAATGCTTATTTGAACTAACCTTGAGTATAAAGTCTTTTATATCTATTTCATAAATTGTATTTTCACCTAAATATGTTTTCTTTTTAATTTTTCCTATAACTCCATTTGGATAATTTTCATTATTAATTTCTATATTTTCTTTAGATATCATAAGTTCTACATTATCTAAACTTTCATTTTTATCAATATCTAAGCTTAGCTTAACATATTCATTTTCAAATAATCCATTATATATTTTCCCACTTATATAATTTCTTTCTCCAAATATATTCGCAACTACTTTACTATTTGGTTTTTCATATAAGTTTTTTGGAGTATCAAATTGTTTTATTTCTCCATTTACCATAACTGCTATTTTATCACTCATCATCAAAGCTTCTTCTTTATCATGAGTTACTAGTATTGTAGTTATTTTTAATTTTTTTTGTAAATTTAATACAAACTCTCTCATTTCTTGTCTTAAGTTTATATCTAAATTTGAAAAAGGTTCATCTAAAAGCAGCACCTTTGGATTTATCGCTAAACTTCTTGCTATGGCTACTCTTTGTTTTTGACCTCCCGAAATTTGTGATGGGTACTTTTTTTCGTATCCATTAAGTTTTACTAAGTCTATTAATTCTTGTACTTTTTTATTACGTTCGCATTTTTTAATTTTTTTCATTTTAAGTCCAAACTCGATATTTTCAAATACATTCATATGAGGAAATAAAAAATAATCTTGAAATACTATGGCTACGTCTCGTTTTCCTGTGGGTATATTTTTTATACTATTTCCATCAAATAATATATCTCCTTTATCAAAATCAAGTATTCCTGCTATTATATTTAATGTAGTGCTTTTACCACATCCTGATGGTCCTAGTAAAGAAATTATTTCGCCTTCATTTATTGATAAATTTATACTTTTTAACACATTTATATTATTAAAACTTTTATTTAAGTTAACTATTTTAACACTTGACATTGTATTCTCCTTAAATTGGTTTATCCTAAAAAGTAATTGTTTTTATTATTTAAATAATACTTTTTTATTTTTCCTTCTACAAGTATTAGTACTACTATACTTACAATTAAAAATACTAGACTGTATAGTGCTGCTACTGTTCTATCTCCGCTTTGTATATATGGAAACATAACCATAGGATATGTAATTATATTACCTCCTCCTATTAGCATAGTTAAGAAGTATTGACTAAATGAAATTATAAAACACATACTAGATGCACCTATTACTCCTGGAAATATTAAAGGTAATGTTATGTATCTAAATGTGTTTATTGAATTTGCTCCTAAAAGCTTTGCTTGTATTTCTAATTTGTCTCCTACTAAATTATATATATCCGCTATCATTTTTACTGCATAAGGAATACAAGGAAGTATATTTATTATTATTACTCCTATTATATTATTTGCTAGACCATTTCTTAAAAAAGTAATGTGAACCCCCATAGCTATAGATATCATAGGTACAATTATTGGTGATAGCACTAAAATTTCAAATAATTTTTTTCCTCTAAATTCATATATTGATATAGCCTTAGCTGCTGGTATGCTTATTATAATTGTTATTAATATCACTATTATTGATATTAATATACTGTTAATTAATATTTTTATATTATAAGTATTTAATATATATTCAAATCCTCTTAAAGAATAGTCTGTAGGTATTAGCTTTGGATAAGTCCACCTACTAGTTATTGTCCATATTAATAGTATTGAAATTGGTATTATAAGTACTATTAATAATATATATAAAATTAATTTTTTACTTTTCATAATTTCACCTATAATTTATACTTATACATCTTCGAAAAAACTTTGTTATATATTATTAATAAAACAAAACTTATGCCTGATAATATAATATTTATAACCATAGATAATGCCTTTTGGTTAAAATCCGTGCTTATATAATTATTGTAAGCTAATACTGATAATGCTTTAGGTGTAGTTGGTCCTATTAAAAATGGTACTTCATATGACCCAAAAGCAAAGGTAAATAATATTATAAATGAAGATATTATAGATGGCATAGCAAGTGGCAAAGTTATGTATCTAAAACTTTGTAATTTACTAGCACCCAAATTTAGTGCTACTACCTCTAGCTTCTCATTTATATTTTTTAGTATATTATAAGTAGTTATAGCTACAAAAGGTATTCCTTTGTATAAATATACAAGTATTATTCCTATACCATTTTTATCAGATATTAAATTTATAAATTGTGATGAATCAGATATTATACCTAAATTATATAAAAGTCTTGATATTATTCCAGATTGAGAAAATATTGTTACCATAAAAAATACTACTACTATATGTGGAATTATCATTGGCAAGTTTAGTATGGTATTTCTAAAGTTTGAATACTTATCTTGAGCTAGTAAATAGGCTAAGAAAACACCAAGTATTACAGATATTAAGCTTGATATTAATGATGTATTTAAACTAAATAGAAGAGACTTCAAAAAAGAAGTCTCTCTTAAAATCTCTTTATAATAACTAAAATTTATTTCATTAAAACCTATTTGTGGAAAGTATCCTAAACTTTGTAATATACAATTTATTATTCCACACCCCATTATAAATAACAAAAGTATAGCTGTTGGTGCTATGAGTATATATGGTTTTATTTTATTGTTCACTTTCTAAAACCTCTTTTGTCCATATTTTTTCTATTATTGGAACAAGATCTGCTCTTAATTCTGGAACAGCATTTTCTATTACTATCATTTCATCACTAAATTTACCTTTTTCACTTTTAGGTATTTTGTTCATATCTAATATTGTTGAATCTCCCCAGTTTTTGCTAAATGTTTTAGAACCTTGTGCATCTATACTCATTAAGTAATCTATTAAAACCATAGCACCAGCTTGATTTTGAGTATTAAATGGTACTGTTAAGAAATGAGTATTGCTTATATTTCCTTTTTCAAATTCTATTATCTTAGTATCAGGACTAAATTCTTTACTTTCTATTTTAGATGGTATTACATTTGGTGAATATGTCATTGTAAAATAAACTTCTTCATCTGAATACATATTATCTAATTGTGAAGTTGTTGAAGGATAAGTTTTACCTTTATTCCATAAATATGGTTTTATCTCTTTTAAATAGTTAATAGCAGGTTGAATTACTTTTTTTACCTTTGTTTCATCTGCTGGTAAATCTTTTACATTTTCATATCCTACTATATCGTATATTACGTTTCTTACAAAAGCACTACCCGTAAAGTCAGGAGGTGCTGGATATGTAAATTTACCTGGATTTTTCATTATTACTTCTTTTAAATCATTAGTATTTTTAATTTCTTTATCTACTTTAGAAGCATTTTCTACTATTGTAAATTGTGCTTTACCCCAAGGTGCTTCCATATTCTCTACTGTTGTCCCAAAGTCTGTAGTTATATCTTTTGAAGCTGTGTCTACATATTTATTAAAGTTTGGAAGTTTTTCAGTAAATTTTCCTAATAACAAATTACTATCTTTTGCAGTTTTAAAGTTCTCTCCATTTATCCAAACTACATCCATATTTCCTTTTAAATTGTTTGCTTGTTTATCTGATAATAAACTGTTTAATATTTCATCTATATTCATACCTACTCTTTTTAAAGTTATATCATACTTTTCTTTCATTTGAGGTATTATGTAAGTATCAAACCATTTATTCATTACTTCGTTACCACCATAACCATAGAAATTAACAGTAGTCCCTTTAGCTTCTTCTAATAATTGTTCATATTTTTTATCTGAAACATTTACTTCTTCTGGTTTTTTAGATGGTTTTGAGCATCCAATTAAACTTATGGTCATAATTATACTTAAAGCACCTATTATCTTTCTTTTAAATTTCATATTTATCTCCTTTTGTATTATTTTATTTTTTATCAATATTATCTTATGTTATATATCTATTTTTTATTTTTTATATGTATTTAAAAAATTTGATTCGCTCATGTTACTCAAACGACTTCGTCCGCTAATCAAAAATTCTTTTTTGAGCTACTGTGTAGGCGAATACCTTTACTTTTTCCAAATATGTTACTATAACTTTAATTCATAGATTAACAACAATTTACAATCAAATAAATTCCCTTGGTAAATAAAAAAGTATTGATGAGTTCATCAATACCTTTTTGTTGATATATAGAATATAATTATTTTTAATTCTTATAAAGATACTTAGCATACCATTTATTTTTAATTCTTATACCAAATAACTCCTATAAAAGTCTTAATAATCTGTATTAATGTCATTAACCCAAGCATAACGCTTATATAATAAAATGCTCTTATTTCTTCTGCTGAATATATCAATATAAATCCTATAAAGAAAAGTACAAGTATAACCATAGTAATACTCATAGTAGTTACTATTTTTTTTAACCTTACTTTTCTTTTCATGTATAGTATTAATACTAATAGCATTAATGTTATCAATGCTATTATGGCAATATATTGTATAGTTTGAATAGGATATTTATCTTCCCAAACATAATTTTTATGTACGACATGTCGTAACATTCCCATCTTTTTGTGTGTAAAATAGTTCACCATATACGCTCCGACTAAGAGCAGAATTTCTAGTATTGTAGTCAGTACATAAAAAATCTTTTTTATTTTTTCCATATAAATATCAACCTCATTATCTGAAATTTAAAATAATCACTACAATTAGTTTAGTGATTATTTTAAATTATTTATTTTGCAGCTTTGTTTGTTGGTAGTTTACCCACTGTAGTATATTCACAATTACCACTATTTGGATCTCCTACTTGTACAGGAAGATTATTATGCATTTGCCATTCATTCCATCCACCATCATAAACAGTCATCTTATCCCATCCTGCATCATAAGCAATTAACCAAGGAACTGATGCTCTCCAACCTGTTCCACAGTAAAATGAAAGTTCATTATTTTTATTTATATCAGAATCTGACCATAATTTTTCCATTTCTTCAGCAGTTATAACAGTTCCATCTTTATGTGTATAATCTTCCATATTGTATGGATTGCTTCCTGCATGTCCCCAAACTGCGCCTTTAGGCTCACCAGCTCTATCAATATAAGTGTATCCACTTGTTTTACCATCAAATTCATCTTTACTTCTTATACTTACTAGACGGAAGTTTTGGTCATTTTTTAATTTATCTTGAACTTGTTCTATAGACATCCAATATTCTGGATGTGCTGGAACAGTTGTTCCAAAGTCTTTTGCTGGTGTTGCTTTTTCTACTTTAGTTTCTATTTGATACCCTGCTTTTTTCCATGCATCAAGTCCACCATCTAGAACTTTTACATTATCAACACCTGCCCAAAGATATGCATATGCTACTCTACTTACTGCTGAAATATCTGTTCCATATAAAATAACAGTTTTATCTTTTGTAACTCCTAAATCTAACATACCTTTTTCAACTACCTTAGGATCTGATATATTCCAAATCGGTTCTGATTCAACACTTGAAGTATCCACATGTAAAGCTCCTGGAAGATGTCCTTTTGTATAAGTTGGACTGTCTTTATAAGTTCCCCACGAAACTTCTAATATAGTATAATTTTTAGACTCTGGTTGATTTCCATCTATTACACTTTGTACCCACTTAGGTGATACAAAGACTTTTTGTGTATCTACCTTTTCTGCCTTTATATTTAATTTCGTTTCTGTTGTTTTTTGAGAATCATTTGAAGGACTACTACATCCTACCGCCATTGTGGCTACCATTGTGATACCAACTAGTGCACTAATTAATTTTCTTTTCATAATTGTCCTCCGTTACTTTTTATCATTTTCTTAAAATGAGAGTATTTATAGCTAACCTTAATATCACCCTCAATTATTTAAACCCATATAAAAATTGATACCTTAAAAACAAATCTAAAAGATTTGAATTTACTGAAATTTGACCTCGATAATTTTATCATAATTCATATAAATCTCCAATATTTATACAAAATTTAAATACTTAATATTGGTATTATTTATTTTTTCTATACGTTAATATACAACATTTAAATTCTCTAATTTATATCTATATAAACAATAGCATCTTTAAATATCTTAGGATTATCATCAATATATATACAAGGTATTACACTAATCTTTTTTTCATTTCCTTTTAGTTCAAATTCATCACCTATATATAAATTACCATCAATTAACTCTCCTCCAGTTCCAGGTCCATGTATTAATTCATTATTATTTTCGTCCTTTGCGATTAATACTGGTTCTCTTCTTTTATTAACACTAAGTTCTGTGTATAAGTCATAATTATATTTAATCTTAACAGATACAGGAGATACCCTAATTTCCTCTATAGTGAAATTTCCTTTATATACATTTTCATCTATTTTAAAAGTTTTATTTATTTTATGTACTTTAGTATCATTTAATATATTTGATGCATTTATTATAGTATTAAATTCCCAATTGCCCCTAATAGCTTCAAATTCTTCATTTCTATAGTTATGCATTTCATTAAAAATAATCTTTAAGTCATAATCTTTGTTTCCTTCTATCTTATCTAATATTTCATAAGGAGTGTCAGATGCACCATCTCCATCAGTATCTATTGATAGTAAACTAGTTTTAAACAATATATTCCCTTTTTTTTCTCCTATTACTTTTTCAACTTCACAAGAATTACTCTGTCCCTCAAATACAAGGTCATCAATAATAATTGTTGGATATAATGGTGATAAAGTTTCTATATTTAAATTATCATTAAAATTGGAATAATCAACACTCATACTAATTATTAGCTGTCTATCATCTAACATAACTTCACCTAGACTAATTTTTAGCCCATTAGATTCAATAGTTTGATTCCCTTCAAACTTGTACTTATCAAATTCATTTTCTTCTCTTCCTAGTAAAACTTCTATTTGTTTTGTTATATTCTCTATATAAGCCCATGTAGTTTTACTATTTAATGCCATAGTTCCTAAAAGAATGATGCTTGATCCAGCTATTATAAGCTTTTTCTTTTTTAATTTTATTTTTTGTTTATCCTTTAAAGCCTTATTTATAACAACCTCTATAGAAGAATCAAAGTTATCTGGTATCTTTATATTATCTAATTTGCTCATTTATTTCCCCTCCATTAATATCTTATATAATTTCTTTTTTCCTCTTTTTATGTAAGTTTTAATAGTATTTTCATTGCATTCAAGTACGTCTGCTATTTCCTTTATAGTCATATCTTGAAAGTATTGAAGTATTATAGGAGTTTTAAATTTTTCTTCTAATATATCTATAGCATTATATAAATCTATTTTCTCTTCCAATTTCTCATATGATATATCCTCAACTTCTTCTAATGCTTTTATGTCATATATAACCTTACTTTGACTTCTATTTCTATCATTTACATTATTGATAAGTATTCTTGTAATCCAAGTTTTAAAGTATTTTGGATTTTTTAATTTATGTATATTTATAATTGCTTTATATACTGTTTCTTGGCATACTTCTACTGCCTCTTCTTCATCTTTTATATACAAAAAAGCTGTTTTATATAAGTATTCTTTGTTTTCATTTATAATTGCATTAATTGAATCTTTGTCTCCCTTTATAGCTTTTTTTATTATATCCTCATCACTAACTTTATTTTTACTCCTTCTTAACATTAATAATTGTCCCATATCCCTCTCCTTTTGTTTGTATTACATTCATTAGACGCAATAGATATATAATAAGTTTCACTTAAATTAAATTATTTTTTAATTAATAAAAGCCATGTGTATAGAATAGACTTCCATACTCATGGCTTTTATTAATATTTAGCATTTTATATAAGTTATTTTATTTAGCAATTTTAATCTATGCAATAACTTTTTCAGTTTTTTCTTCTAAACACACTCTTGGCACAAGTAAGCATACTATCATACAGCATATCCCACTTAATATAAATGGTAATTTATTACCTATATCAAATATAAATCCAGATGCTAAAGATCCTACAATCATACCAATAGCTTTGTATGATCCTTGTATACCCATTATTTCACCATAATTTTCTTTTGCAAGTTTTGATACTATACTTTGTTGTATAGGAGTAACTAAAGCACTACTTCCAACGAATACCATTATAAACATAAAGCTAATTAATATGTTGTTAAATAATGATGCTAATATCATACTTATTCCAGCTATCATACAAGCTACTATTAAAGTGTATTTTTCATTATATTTTTTACTTAGATATGGATTTATACATAAGTTCATAATTAAAGCTACAACCCCAGCAAAT
Organism: Romboutsia sp. 1001216sp1; assembly: GCF_039841805.1. NCBI lineage: Bacteria > Bacillati > Bacillota > Clostridia > Peptostreptococcales > Peptostreptococcaceae > Romboutsia > Romboutsia sp. 1001216sp1. Next base: position 29,089 of record NZ_JBDPHA010000019.1, on the reverse strand, counting down.
GCCATAACAATACCATTAACTGTAGTTGGCATATTTAACACTGATTCTATATAATAGTTTATAGTCGAATTATATGAAGTTGTTGCTATAGTTATTAAAGTCATAACTATCATCATAATACTTACAGTAGGATTTAATGAAGTTGACTTACTTCCTTTTTTAAGATGTTTAGTATAAATCTCTATTTTACCAAGCTTTTTATCAATAGTTTCATCTAAAACAAAGTATATAACTCCTGCAACTAATAAACATAATATAAACTGAGTAAAAAATGCAAATTTATAACCTAAATTTCCACTAAATCCACCCATAAGAGCTCCTACAGAACTTGCTATTGATGTAGTTGCTGTATGATATGACATATATTTTGTTCTTTCTTCTTTCGAAGATATATCACTAACATAAGCTATACAAGTAGTTATAAATGCTACTGACATAGCTCCACCAGTTATTCTAAACATAAGTATAAGTGGTGTACTTTCTATAAATCCAAATCCTAGTTGGCTAATACCATAACCAATTACCCCAATAACTAAAAATCTCTTTCTTCCTCTTTGGTCAGACAAACTTCCCCATATAGGTGACATTACAAAATGAGATACTGCCATAGTTGAGTATAGTACACCAAACATATATGTAGGTAGGCTTAGTGCGTTTATAAGAGATGGTGTTACAGGATGTGCCATATTAAAGGTCGCCATGGTTATAAAATTTATAAATAATATCTTTCTCATTTTTATCTTGTCCATATTTACTCCTTAAGTTTTTATTTTAAACCTTAATTATTATATCATAAAAATATTTATATAACATAAAAAATTCACTTCACTTTATCAATGTAATTTATATAGTCAACTACATATTCCGTTATCAAAAAATTATTTTTACTTAAGTAAATATTTTGCTATAACTTTAACCTATAGATCTTTTACTATTTCTAAATAAGTGCAATATCTTAATAATTAAAAAAGCACAGATTACCATCTGCGCTCTTTTATACATCTCTTTTATATTAAATTTTACTTATAATATATTCTTTCCAATCTCCATGAGGTATCTCAATTAATTTATCTTCTGAATTATTTAAAGCTTTTGTATTATATTCATAGTAATATGCTATTTCTTTTATTCCATCTTTTAGAATAACTTCTATTTCTTTCCTTAAATACTCACAATTTATATTATTATCTTCACTATAGTTTTCTAAATCATCTAATTCTTTTAGGCTTTTATCAAAGTCTTTAAGCTCCATTAGCTCACCTATAATAGTACCATCCCCTGGTACAACAGCTGGATATCCCTTATTATCTAAATGAAATAAATTTCCATTTATTGTTGCTTTACAAGTTTTTGATACCTTACCTTTTAGAAGTTTTTCATAATTGAACATATCACTTCTTAAACTACCATATACAAATATTTTATCTATTAACATATTTCTCCACCTACAGCTTTTATATCTTTATCATATAATGTACATGCCTCTATTGCTAATTCTAGACCCTTTACTATTTCTTCTAAAGACATATATGGAGTATTTTTCTTGTCTATAACTTGAGAAGTCATATATGGTATATGTATAAACCCACCTTTTATATTTGGATATTTCTTATCTATCATGTACATTATTCCATACATTACATGATTGCATACAAATGTACCAGCTGTATTTGATACTGTAGCAGGTATTTTATTTTCATTCATATGTTTAACCATAGCTTTTATTGGCAAGTTTGAAAAATATGCAGCTTGTCCATCTTCTTCTATTATCTCATCTGTTGGTTGATTTCCTTCATTGTCCTTTATTCTAAAATCATCCATATTTATAGCAACTCTTTCAGGAGTTATATCATATCTTCCTCCAGCTTGTCCTATAGATATAACTATGTCTGGATTGTGTTTTTCTATAGCTTCCTCTATAGCTTTTACTGATTTATGTCTAACTGTTGGTATCGTTAACTTTATAACGGTAGCTCCATTTATATTTTCTTTTACCATTTTTACAGCTTCCTCAGCTGGGTTTACTTTTTCTCCACCAAATGGATCAAATCCTGTTAATAAAACTTTCATACTCACCGTCTCCTATCTTTATATTAATTCTTTACTTCAAATTAAAATGCTAAGAAGTACATTGCAAATATATGAATTACTAATAATATTATAGCTACTGGTGCTTGATACTTTATAACATCATATTGCTTTTTCATATCAAGTAATGCTGCTGGTACTATGTTAAAGTTTGCAGCCATTGGAGTTAACAGTGTACCACAATATCCTGCTGTTAGTGCAAGGGCACCAACTATAGCCGGATCTGCTCCTTGACTTAATACAAATGGAACACCTATACCTGCTGTTATAACTGCAAATGCAGCAAATGCATTTCCCATTATCATAGTGAATATTGCCATTCCTAGTACATATGCTACTACTCCTAGGAATCTATTATCTACCGGAACTACTCCAGATATTATATTAGATATAACTTCACCTACTCCAGCTTGAGTAAATAATGCACCTAATGCAACTAAAAGTTGTGGTAACATACTTGCAGGACCCATCTGTTGTAAAAGTCTTGCACTATCTGTTACTGTTGTAGATGGTTTTGCTTTTGTTAATATAAATGCTGCTATTAATGCAACTACCGAACCAGCTCCTATTGCAAATTGCGATGAACTACCAAAGTCTTTTAAAGCCATTGCAACTAAAACTGCTACAAGTGCTAATACTAATGATGGCATAAATATTTTATTACCAAGTTTTTCTGACTGCTTTTGTCCAAATTCTTCACTTGGAGTTTCATATTTAGCAAATACAACTTGCTTTGTAAGTGTTAGTAAACTTGAAGCTACTAATATTAGCCCTATTACATTTGATGGTATCAATTTCCCAAATATAAATGGTATAGATATTAATACCCAAAATAAAGCTGTTCCAAATCTTTTATTGCTATCTATTGTTTTATACGATTTTATCGCTATAACTATCATTAAAATCCCCATAAGGGCGTAAAAAATTTCTAAAGATATATTTATAAAATTTTGCACTTAATTTTCCTCCTTATTTAATTATTTTGTCTGTATTTTTTATTTAGTTTTCTATCAAATAAGTAGTTTTGAAGTGCAGATACTAAAAATGCAACTACAGCCATTATTATACTAGCTTTAACTATTTCTAATTCTGTAACATTAAACCCTTGTTCTGATAAAGTTGACGCTATAAGTAATACTCCACTACTTCCTGCAAATAAGTTTTGTCCATAGAAGTTACCATAGTTTTCCGAAGCAGCTGATAATGCTTTTATAGCCTCTTCATCTTCTTCATTTATTTTATTGTTTTTGTTTATAGCAGCAGCTTGAGCCATTGGGTTTACTAAAGGTCTAACAAATTGAGGATGACCACTCATTCTTATTGATAAAGCACCTGCTATTTGTCTTGCAAACATATATATGCTTAGTACCCCTCCAGCTGTAATCTTTCCAATCTTTTCTATTAGATATATAGCCCTTTGCTTTAGCCCGTATCTTTCTAGTATACCTATTACTGGTAATGTTAATATAAACAGTGATACTGCTCTGTTAGCTACAAAGGAATCTCCTAATATAGTTAGTATTTGGTTTATATCTAACCCAGATACTAGTCCTGTAACAATTCCTGCTACTAATACGGTAAATAGTGTTTCTATTTTGAATAAAAATCCAATTACAACTATCAAAACACCTATTAGTTTTATCATTTTTATTCCTCCCTAATTATCTAAATTAAATTTTCAGAAATTTAATTTTTTTCATAAATTTCATATTTTTCAATTTTATTAAATTATACAATATAAAACATTTTCTTACAATATTTTTATTTATATTTTTAATATTTTAATTTTGAAAATATTTTTTATTTAAATATTTAAATAAAAAAACCTATAACGATAAACATAAATTTAAATATGTTTACTTATAGGTTTTTTTTATTTATGTTAATTATTTTAATTAATCAATACTTTTTATAGCTTTATCTGCAAAGTCAGTAGTTACTATGTCACTATATAGAGGTTTTTTATCTAACTCACCAGCTTCAGTCATAACTTCCATTAGTTTATTTAAACTTTCTTCTTTTAATGTAGGTTCTTGACACCATGCATCTATTTCTTTATATCTATCAGCAACTGATATTAAATCATCTAAGCTCATATCATCAAAGAATGGTTGCATAGATTTAGCAATCTCTTCTGATGATGCACTTTGAACCCATAATTGTCCTTTATATACTGCATTAGTAAATCTTTGTATTAAATCTTTATTTTCGCTCATAAAAGACTTAGTAGCACAATATGCAGTATATGGAATTTCACCAGAATCTTGACCTACTGATGCTACTATATAACCAGTGCCTTCTTTTTCCATAGCTGTACCTGTTGGCTCAAAAGCAGTTGTAAAATCAGCTTCTCCACCAGCAAAAGCTCCAGTCATTACTCCAAACTGCACATCTGTTCTTACATTTGTTTCACCAGCTTTTGTATTTTCACCTATTGTAAGTCCATTTTGTTTTAATACATATTCTAGTGTCATTAAAGGTACGCCACCTTTTCTTCCACCTAGTATTTCTTTTCCTTTTAAATCTTCATATTTAAAATCTGGCATTTCTTCTCTAGCAATTATAAAACTTCCATCTCTTTTAGTAAGTTGTGCAAAATTTATTGCATAGTTTTCTTCTCCTTGATTATAAACATAAATAGATGCTTCAGGTCCCATAAGACCTACTTGTGCTTCTCCAGATATTAATGCTGCCATAGTTTTATCTGCTCCTTGAGCATTTATAAGGTCTATGTCTATACCTTCTTCTTCAAAGAATCCTTGAGTTATAGCTGCATATTGAGGTGCATAAAATACTGAATGAGCAACCTCAGCTATTGTTACTTTATCTAGCTTTTTCTCATCAGTTTTTCCTCCTTCACTAACATCTTGGCTGCAACCTGTTATGCATAATAAACCAACTGCTAATGAACTTATAAGTGTAACAGCTTTTTTAAACATAATATCCCCCCATGTTGAGATTTAACTACTGATATATAATATTATTTCTTCATTAAAATTGTTACATTCTAATAAATCAACCTCACTTAAGGGATTTATTTTTAATACTTATTTACAATAAATTTTTTATTTAATGCATCTGTAATATAATTAATTCCTATGCCATTAATCATCTGAGTAAAACTTTCATATTTATCATAAATATCTTTATAAAAATCTACTAAAATTTCTATAACTTCAAGTAGTTCCTTTTGTGTACTTACTTCAACTATTAATTTGCTCTTTATATATATCCTATAATTTGGTTTATCTCTTTCTATTATTTTAAAATAACATCTTTTAATGCATTCTCCACATCCTATACATTTTTCTTTATCTATACAAACATCCTTACAAATTCTTTGCATTGCCCTACTTTTGCAATTTCTTATAGATGGACAAGTTTTGCAGTAAAAGCACATACCTTTATGCATACTTACACCTTTCTTTATTAATATAGCTAAGTCATATTCATTAATATCAAAATTATCACTACAAGATTCACTTATACTTATGTTTATTCTATGGTTTAGCTTTATTTTCTTAGTACTTTTATCAATATATTTATATATTTTATTAGCTAAATTAACATCTTCACTCACAGAATATATATATATATTGTTAGTACAATACATAAAGGACTTTATATGTTGGTTGTATATTTTTAATTTATTATGTTCTTTTATATGCATAGCTTTATCATTATTCATAAAATACTCCCTTTAATATAGATTATTTATGATTATTAACTTTAAATTCTTTCAGTATAAAGTATATTTTTATTATTTTGTAATTATGTGCTTATATTTTTAAATAAGATATTATTGTTCTTAAAATTTAAATTAATTTAGAAGGTGTGTTGTAAAATAATTTATATCCATTTTAAAATTTTTTTATATGAATATTTATCTATATATGTATTAATACTAATTATAAGAATATAATAAGTTGGATGTGTTAATATCTAACTTTGAATTACGAGGTGCTTATTATGAGATTATCTTTTAAATCATCTAAAAAAAGTAGTGTATTAAACCTACTAAACTTCAATGAGTTTACTTATGATAATGATGTTTTATCATATGATGATGAATACTTTGAAGAATATGACTACTATACAAATAGTATTCCTAACACAAATTATGGATTTGAAAAAGATGATATCTTGTATTATTGATATAAAAAGGACTAGGATTACCTAGCCCTTTTCTTATGCATTTTCAAAAGTATATATAGCATCTATCCTAGCTGTATATATAGATGAATTAGTACAACCTACATACTTTGCATATTTTTCTATTTTTTCCTTATCTATTTCAAGATTATAAGAATGTTCTTTTAATAACTTTTTAACATAATTATCCATTAAATAATCTTTATAATCACTTATGTCATACCCTAAGTAAATTGTTAATCGTTCTATTTCTTTATTAAAATCTCCATCTTCTTTTATTAAAAACTTATATACCTCTTCTCTATATGGATTTAAATGTATTATTTGTTTAACTATTTGAGCTTCATCTAATCTAGTTATAAATCCATCTTTGTAATTATTAAATAGTGCATTAGATTTTTGCTTGCTTTCTTCATCTATAAAAAAGCCAATATTATCTACTTTATTTTCTACAAGTGCATCTACAACTGCCATATGTATGTTAAAGCAATCATTATATAAATGATGAGATAATGATTCTAGTGTTGATTTAGCTTCATTATTTTTAAAGTTGTTTCTCTTACCTTTACCTTTAAATAAATTATTGCACATTCTTTCATAGTTTAAGTATTTTTCACAATAACTTTTTTTAAATACATCTATGTCTATTGTTATTACATCAAAGCTTATTATAGTTTCTATAGCCTTTTTTAGACCTTCTTCTATATGTTTAAAACCATCATTTTTGCAGTACCCTTGAAGATTATTTATATTTTGAATATGTTTAATTCCTTCATTATAAAAACTTTCACTAACTTCTATAGCATATAGCTTAAATAATCGTCTTATCTTATTGTAATTATCCATTTTTTCATCAAACTCTACAACTGCCCCATTTATATCAAATGTAACCATTTAATTTCCTCCTATCAATATAAAACCTTCTATACTTCTAATATTTGATTTTAAAATTTATTTTCCTTTTAAATACGTAATTTGTCTAACGTTTTATTTTTTCTATTTAAATATATGGTGTTATTTTATATTAATAAGAGGTCTTTGGTAAAATTTTGATAGCATTATATACAAAATTCGATTTTTTATTAAAACCATTAATAATATTTTTCAAAAACAAAAAAATGAATTACCTTATATCTTAGATAATTCACTCTTTTTACTTAATACTATTTATATAATATTAATCATCCCTGCTAAAATAGGTAAAAATACTGCTATAAGTAAATTAGCTACCTTTATATTAGTAACCTTTAACATATTAAGTCCAAGACCTATTATAAGTAAACTACCTATGGCAGTCATAGAATTTATAACAGGGGTTGAAAGTATTCCCGACAAACTAGATGAAAGTATTGTTATAATACCTTGATATAAAAATACAGATACTGCTGAAAATAAAACACCTATACCAAGAGTTGATGTAAATATAATAGCACTAACACCATCCAATATAGACTTAGCAAATAATGTTTCATGATTTACACTTAGCCCACTTTGAAGACTGCCAACTATAGCCATAGCTCCAACACAAAACAATAAACTAGCAGACACAAATCCTTCAGATATAGATACAGCTTCTTTTTCTTTATCTTTATTAAACTTTACTTCTAAATAATCCCCTAATTTATTTAGCCATTTGTCTATATCTATAATTTCCCCTAATAAAGCCCCTAAAGCTATACAAACTATAGTCAAAAGTGTATTTTCTCCTTTAAATGCTCCCTCTATTCCTATATATATAACACAAAGTGCTAAACCATTCATTACAGTTGTACTTATTTTTTCACTTAGTCTTCCCTTGACAATAATTCCTATTATACAACCTAAAACAATAGATATACTATTTACAATAGTTCCTATCATAATATCCCCCCCAATATTTTAATCCTAAAATTTATCCCTTAAATAATATTATTTACCTCCATTTTATATAGTTTAAACTTCTACAGGTATTAAATCATATCCCATACTATGTACAAACTTTTTCAGACCTTCTGAGGATAAATTAACCATCTTTGTATTTATATTAGGATGAAAGTTTAAATTTTGTCCATCTAATACATCTTTATCTATACATAAGGTTACTTTTTTCTCTTCATCATTTATTATAGAAAATGGATTAACACTACCTGGTGTAAGTTTTAATGTGTCATATAGCCTTTCTGCTGATGCAAAAGATAATCTAGTACTTCCTAATTGTTCTTTTAATATCTTTAAGTCTGCTTTTTTATCATCTCTAACTACTACTAGATAATATCTATCTCCTTTAGAATTTTTTAAAAATAAATTTTTACAATGATTTCCCTTAGCTACATCCTTTATAATCTCTAACTGCTCTGCTGTGTATATTGGTTCATGTTCAAATACTTCATACTCAACATTTAAATCATCTAATATTTGATATACTTTAGTCTCTATGTTCATATATTTCTCCTTATATCTTTTGTGATTATATATTTATATTTAATTATACTAAATATTAGTAATTTCTTGTAAGTACTTTAATGGATTTCTAGAAAAATCTTGAAAAGAGCCTTCTGTATATATCACATCTTTTCCTAAAAATCTTTTATATCTTTCTTCTTCCTTTCTCATAGAGTAATCTTTTTTTCCTTCATGATTATTAAATACCATAATCTTTAAAGGAGGTTTTCTTCTACTACCTTGAACTCTTTTTAACATATACTTTATATGTATATCAGAATCAGGGAAAGAATATCCACAAAATACAAGTATATCTGCGTTTCGTAAATTCTTTTCTACTTCTCTCCAAACATTAGATATATAAACATTTGACATATCTTTAAAGTATGTAGGTGGTATTATTATAGGTATAGTAGTTTCACCACACTCTAAACATTTAGCATCTTCTATATTATATAATAATCTCATAACCCCTCCTTCATAAGGAGTTAATGTTAGGCTGTTACATATAGGGCAGTATAGCCAATTTAATGATCCATGTATTTTATATAGCTTTATAGTTTTTCCAAATGGTTTTCTCCAGCCATCTTTTACATAAAAGTTAGTAAAATCAACTCCATAATCTAGCATTATATGATTTTTTTCTTCACTATATAAGGATGCTATGGTATTATCTACATGTATATCATAGTTTGCACTTATAAATGTTGTCTTTTCTATTAAGTTTGCTTTAGATAAATTATCTACTAATAGCTTATGGTATTTGTTATTTCTATTTTCACTTTCATGTATTGCCTTTGCCATTAATAAAATTAAATATTGTCTTAAAAATCTTATGCTATCACTTTTGTTACTTAAATTTTCCATCCCAAAGTTTTTAAAAGCTTCTCCTCTTTTTTCTGCCAAATCAAGAAGTCCTAATACTTCTTCAAAGGTTGGAAAGTTTACTTTATCTATATTATCTTTTGTTATATCTATATCAAACATTTGTTTAAAGAATTTATATAGTTCTTTATTCATGTCACTTTCAAAATCATTATCTTTTAAACTTTTAAAGTAATCTACAAAAAGGTCACTTTGTATTGGTAAATTTTCAGCAGCAGATGCTCCTGCTCCAAGGAATATACTTATGTTCATTTTGCCCTCCATTACTAATTTAAAGTCTTTATTTATTATATTAAATTTTTTAAAATTTATAATTTATCATAAATTTTCTTAATAAATGATCTATGTTTAGTAAACTATGTAAAAAAACCACCATTAAGGTGGTTATAAGTTTACTATTTATAATTTAGTGTTTGATTTTAATTTTAAAACTGCTTCTGCTATTCTTTTTTTTCTAGTTTCTTATTTTTTGGCACCTGTTATCCATTGATAGTATTTTTTCTTTGAAGAGTAAGGTAGACTTTCATAAAATTTCATAGCTTCTTCATTTTCGTTAATAGCATTTTTAAAATCACCTGGTAATTCAATTACCCTTTCCTCTTCATCTTTTTCAATTTCAACAAATACTTTATCTAAAGCTTCTTTACCTATTTCTTTTCTTATGGCTTTAGTTATCCCTATTATATAACATCCTAGGCCCATATTTACTATAGATCCTCTATATTTGACTCCATCAAATTTAGCTTTTACTTTTATCCTTTTTGCATTAAATTCTGTTTCAACATCAAATGGTATTTCAATGAATGTAGCATCTTTATCTGGTACTTTCTGTATTATTGCTTCAAACTCATAGATCATATTTTCCTCTCTAGGCACAAATCTTTAGTATATATCTTCTCTAACTAGATAATCATTACCATCTTGGTCTTTGAATGAGAATATTTTTCCATAAGGCATTATCATTAATTCTCCTACTTCAACTTCATTTGATTTCATTTTATTGTAAGTATTTTCTATGTCCCTAGTACTTAAAATTATATTAGGATGATTAACATTTGCTTTTGGATTTTGAGATAACATCATATTTTTATCATATATAACAAATGTAGTAAATTCTTCTTTACTTGGTCCAACTTCTAGCCATTTCATAGAAGGTCCCATTTGCTTTTCTAATTTAACTATAAAGTTCATTTTGTTGATCCAAAACTCTTTAGCCTCTTCTTGATTGTTAACATATATAGTTATTTTTCCTATTTTGTCTATCATATAATTTCCTCCTAAATTGTTGTAAAAAACTACATATTTAATTTTTTATTTCAAGTTCTATAAATTAATTTGAGATAATATTATAAACATATTCTTTTTAAGATTATATACCCCAAAAAACAAAATGTATATCTTATTATTAATAAAAATTATGCTAAATTTTTATCATTAACTTACATATTTTTATATCATAAATAAATATAGGCTATGGAGATTGCTCCATAGCCTAAGTTTTTATCTTATTTATTTTAGTTTTAATAAGATAGCTTCTACTGATTGTTTTTGTATTAATATAAATTATTAGATTTTATTACTTATTTACCAGCTATTGATAGCTCCTTAACTATAACAGAAGGAGAACCAACATTACTCATAGGGAATTTTAAATCACTTCCAACTACTTCTATATCTTTTAATAATTCAAAGTAATTTCCTGCAACAGTTATTTGTTCTATAGGATGAGTCTTAACTCCATCTTTTATATAAAATCCTTTAGCAGCTAATGAAAAATCTCCACTTATTGAGTTAGCTCCAGAGTGAAGCCCTGCTAAATCAGTTATCATTATTCCCTCATCAACTATCTTCATAAGTTCATCTAAATCTTTATCTCCAGCTTCAATATATAAGTTACTACACTCAACACCTATATTTGATGCAAATGATGCTTTAAATCCATTACCAGTACTCTTAGTATTTGCTTTATTTGCAGTTTTTAAGTTGTGAAGTAATGTATTTAATCTACCACTAGATACTAATTCTTTTTTATAAGTTGCCACACCTTCATCATCAAAAGGAGTTGACCCTAATCCATTATCTAAAAGTGGGTTATCAACTATAGTTAAAACTTCACTTCCTATAATCTCACCTTCTTTTTCCTTAAGAAGAGATAATCCCCTTTGTGCAGCATCTGCACTAAATGTATTTGAGAAAGTTTCAAGAAGTGATGCCATAGCATCTTTATATAGTATAGTTTTATATTTTTTAGATTCTATACTACTTCCATTTAATTTACTTATAGCTTCTTTAATACCATCTTTAGCTATTTCTTTTGGATTTAATTTATCTATAGAATTAACTATAGAATATCCTATACCATCTTGTTTTTGACCATTATCTTCAACAACAGGTACAACATAAGCCATTAATATATTACTTTTATTATTAAGCTCTAATCCATTAGTGTTATATATGCTATGACTAGATGAACTATATGATATTTTACAACCATTTATATTAGCGACCTTATCGTAAGACTTAGCTTCTTTTTCTATATTAAGTACTAAATCTATCATTTTAGCTGGGTCTATGTTTTCTAAGTCTTCACTGTAAGTTTTAACTTCGCTATAATTCTTATCACCTTTATATATAAATTGAACATCATCACTTTCTACATTTAAAGCACTTTCCTTAGCATTTTTTATAAGCATATTTAAGGCATCAAAATCTAGTATTTCAGTAAAAGAATATCCCATTTTACCATTTATTAATCCTCTAAAAGAAAGCCCCTTAGATTTTTCTAAGTTGTACTTTTCAACTTCACCTTCATAAACACTTATACTTAAGCTTTCTCCTTGAGTGTAGTATATTTCGCATTCACTAAATCCAGCTTCTAATCCTTTTTTAAGCAACATTTTTCTAAAAGCATTAAATTCCATGACTAATTCTCCTCTCTTCCACCAACTGTTATTTCTTTTACTCTTATCATTGGTTGACCTACGTTAGTTGGTATACTTCCAGAAGATGAACCACACATACCTTGTGCTTGTTTTAGATTGTTTCCAACCATATCTATATTCATTAAAACCTCGCTACCTTTTCCTATTAAACTAGCACCTCTTACAGGTTCTACTATTTCACCATTTTTAACTAAATAACCTTCTGATACTGCAAAGTTAAATTCACCAGTAACAGGGTTTACTGATCCTCCACCCATTTTTTTTGCATATAATCCATTGTCTATAGACTTTATTATATCTTTAGGATCATCAGTACCATTAGCTATATAAGTATTAGTCATTCTTGAAGTCGGTGCAAATTTATAGCTTTGACGTCTACTACTTCCAGTAGCTTTCATATTCATTCTTCTACCATTTAATTTATCTATCATATATGACTTTAGTATTCCATTTTCTATTAATACATTCTTTTTAGTAGGATTTCCTTCATCATCAATATTTGCTGAACCCCAGTGATTAGTTAATGTTCCATCATCTATTGCAGTTACCTTAGTTGATGCTATTTGCTGACCTAACTTATCTGAAAATACAGAGTTTCCTTTAGCAACAGAAGTAGCTTCTAGTGAATGGCCACATGCCTCATGAAATATTACTCCACCAAAACCATTGTCTATTGCTACTGTCATTTTACCTGCTGGGCAATTTTTAGCATTTAGCATTGTTACTGCTACACGAGATGCTTCTTTTCCGTAGTATTCTGGGTCTATTTTTTCAAATAACTCAAATCCCATACTAGCACCAGGTCCTTCAAAACCTGTTTGATTTTCAGTTTCATTAGATGCTACAGAGTTTATAGATAGTCTTGTTCTTATTCTTCTATCTTCTACATATAGTCCTTCTGTGTTTGCTATTAATACTTGTTGGTCTTTATCTAAGTATCCAACACTTACTTGAGATATTAAGCTATTGTATGATTTTGCACTTTTATATGCCCTTTTCATAACGTCTATTTTTTTGTTGTATCCTACAGTGTTTGGATATATTTTTATAGGATTTATATCTGTTAAAACTTTAGTATTATTTAAAGTTATGCTTATATCTTCTTTTAAGCTACCTAATGCTAAAGCTGCTTTATAAGCTGTATCAATTAGTGAGTCTAGGCTATTGTCATTAGTGTATGCATATACACTTTTTAATCCTTTAAATATTCTAATTCCTATACCGTAACTTCTTCCCCCTAGTGCATTTTCTATTTTTTCATCTATTAAACCTATAGAGTTAGTTATAGTGTCTTCTTCAAATATTTCAGCAAAGTCAGCACCTGTTATTAGGCACTTTTCTAATACTTTGGTTGCTATTTCTTTAGATAACATAATTTTCCTCCTATTTACTCGTATATTTATATTATATATATAAAAACACCCGTATACAATGTATACGAGTGTCCTATATTTAAATGATTTATTTATAAGTTATTAGCAATACTTTTTCTAAGCTCTATAAAATTATTTATTTCTTCTTCATTAGGTCCTACTTCACCATGAAAATCTAATCCTTCTTTTCTAACTCCATATTTTCTATATGCATTAAACTTATACTTGCACTTATCTTTAATAATCTTTGAAACTTCTATTACAGTTTCTTCATTATTTAAATTAGGAGCTATAACAGTTCTAACTTCGTAAAGTTTTTCTATACTTAAAAGATATTTTAAGTTTTTTAACACTATATCATTACTTACTCCTGTTAATTTAATATGCTCATATTCATCAATACTTTTAACATCTAGCATAAATTTATCAGTTAAATCAACAAGTTCTTTATGCTCTGTTAAGTCTATGCTTCCATTAGTATCTACAAAACAAGTAAGGTTTAATTCATCTTTAACTTTTTTAAATAATTTTACTAAAAAATCTGAGTTAAGAGTACACTCACCACCACTTACAGTTATCCCTTGAATAAATGGACTTATTTCTTTAATTTCTTCAAAAAGTTTATCTACTGAATAGTCTTTAGTTTTAGGGCTTGATAAATTATCACATGCTTTAATGCAATCGTCACATCCTATACATTTTTTATCATCCCAAATCACTTTATTATCTATTTTAAATAATGCATCTACCTTGCAAGTTGAAATGCACTTACCGCAATTTATACACTTATTTATAGTTTCTGGGTTATGACAATAAGTACATTTAAAATTACACCCTTGAAAAAATATAGCGGTTCTATTTCCTGGTCCATCTATACAAGAAAAAGGAATAATCTTGTTAACTAGTGCCATAATTAAGCCCTACGCTTTCTATCAAAAGCTTTAGAACCATGTTTTGCATTCATACCAAATACTGTTGCATTATTTTTAACTGCATTCCCACTTTCAAGCTGATTAACTTCTGATTTTTTAACTAAATATCCTGTAACACGAACTACATCACTACTATCTGAATAAGCTGATATATATCTTATTCCAGTTTTAAATGCTCCATCTATAACATTAACTATAGCTTCTGGATTATCTTTATATGTATCTTCAAACACAAATATATCACCTATTCCATTAAAGAAATACTTATGATATGGTGCTGATTGTATAATGTGTTTAAATAATTCAGGTTCTTCTCCTACTGGAATTCTACATCCTGGAGATATACCTGTATCTGTATCTATTCCAACTTGAGCGTGCATTAAGTGTTGACCTCCAAAACACCCTGTATACTTTGATTTATGTGAAGTTACTATAGAATTAATATTTTCTATTATTCTTAACCCTAGTTCATTAGCTTCTTTTGAATATCCAAATCTGTCCTCTTGATTAGTTGCATTTAATAAATGATTTACAGCCTCAGCAAGTCCAACTATACCAAACATTCCTGAGAATAACTCTTTTTTAATAAATCCTTCTAATACAAGGAAGTTTGATTTAAAGAATGCTGCTTCTTCTACTAAAAATCTTATTCTTTCATCTATATACTCAAGCATCTTTTGTGTAACAAAAGGTATTTTATTTTCTATAAAATCATCAACAGAACTTGATTCTTCTGCTAATCTACTAAGAACAAGTCTAACTAGGGTATATCCCCCTCCACCTATTAAAAATCCATTGTAACAACTTGCAAGTGCATATTTTTCAGTTTTAAAATCAACAACATCCATCTTATGATTTGCAAAACTTGGCTTAGCTGTAGATAATGCTGTTTGTGCACATAGTGCTATAAATTCTTTTGATGTTAAGTCTTTATCATATTTAACTGTTAAATTTGGTACTGCACATTGTAATTCGCTCATTGCTTTAAGTATAAGTCTACCAGCTTTAGTATCTATTGGACCTATGTTTGCATGAACAAATGAATCAGTAAGTGTTCTATCTATGTGTTTTAAGTATAATTTTATAGCCTTGTAAGCTTCTTCTTCATCTTTTACAAAAGGCTCTAAAAGTTCATCTATATTCCCTAAATATACTGGATATGATGTTATTGATGGAACATGCTTGTAAAATATTAATAAGTTATTAGTTGCTTCCCATATATCATTAGGTACATCAAGTTCTAAAAACTTGCATCCTTCTTTCATTAGTTTTTCATAATCTGGTATAACATATCTTGGTCTGTAAGGAGCATTACCTTCAAACATTGTGCATATTATATTTTTTTCTAGCAAAGGTTTAGTTTCTTCATCTATATTTAATACATTAAGAGTACTTTCTCCTTGACCTGCTAGCTGTAGTACTTGTTGATTATAAGTTAAAGTTTCATTTTTTATAATGTTTAGTGCTTGGTTCATATATTTTCCCCCTATAATTTATATTAATTATTTACTTTTAATTGAATCTAGTTTATTTAATAATTTATAAAACTGTTCTTTATTTATTGATATATATTTTCTATTTACACAAATTAATTTTTCTTCTTTTAATTCTTTTAAGTTTCTATTTATTGTTCTTATAGAAAATCCTAATACTGACCCTATTTCTTCTCTTGTTTTATATATATATACAACATCTTTTTCTTCACTTTCAAATATATCTATTAAGTAATTTATTAGTGAATAGATTGCTGGGTATGCAAGAACTTCTCCTTTATTTAAAGATTGTTCATACATACTTTTTGATACAAAGTGTAATATTTTTAATGTTAAATCTTGGTCTAGTTTAATCCATTTTATAAAATCACTTGTAGATATTTTAAGCATTATACAATCTGTTATAGTTTTAAGTGTTGATGAGTAAGCTTGTTTATTTGCCATAATTTCCATAACACCTATATATGCTATAGAATCTACATCGGCAAAACTATATACAAATCCATTTTCAAATTCATTTCTAACTTGCATTTTTCCATCAAGACTTATATATATGTCTTTTATATTTTCGCCTTTTAATGCTACTGTTTTTTCCTTTTTAATTTTTATAATTTCACATTTATTTTTTATATTATTGGGTATTTTATCTATAAATTCTTTTGTATGTTTATCTTGTGTATAATTAGAGAACACACTATCTTGCATATTTTAAGTTTCTCCTAACTATTTAACTTTTATTTTATTTTATCATTGTTTTACAAAAGTAAAAGGACATATGTCCCTTTATATTTTAAATAATGGCTACAAACATACCTATATTACAATAAATACTATTAGAAATAGATTTTTTAAACTTAATTAAGATAATATATTTCACTTTAAATTTAATGAAACTATTTTTTAATTGGAAAATAATTGAATACTGTATATAATATAATCAAAGTTCGCAATTGATATATAATGCGAAATAAAGATATTTTAGATATCATATAGATAAATATGAATTTGTAAAGGGGATAATAGGTATGAATACAGCAACATTTCTAGATATATTAGCAGTAGCAGAAAAACTAAAATGTAATACGAGACATTCATGGACATCGAGCGGACGCCATGAAAGTGTAGCAGAACATAGCTGGCGTATTGCATTAATGGCATTATTAATGCGTGATGAATTTCCAAAAATTGATATGGACAAGGTAATTCGTATGTGTTTGATTCATGATTTAGGTGAAGCCTTTACTGGTGATATTCCTGCTTTTGAAAAGAAAGAAGAAGATAGTAAAAAAGAAGATGAGGAACTTTTCAAATGGATAAAAACTTTCCCTAATCCTTATCGTGAGGAATTCACAGAGCTTTTAAAGGAAATGAATGAACTAAATACTGATGAAGCAAAGCTTTACAAAGCATTAGACAATTTAGAAGCAGTCATTCAGCATAACGAGGCGGATATTAGTACTTGGATTCCGCTAGAATATGACTTACAGTTTACTTATGGTGCAGATAAGGTGAAATTTTCTCCTTATTTAAAAGAGCTAAAGGAAGAAATAGACCAAAGAACGACAGAAAAAATAGCTCAAAAGAAGGAAGCTTAGTTATTTAGAATAAAGGCTATGTTAGCTAACTTTGTTATAAATATCAATTTAAAATAACTCTATCTTAGTCATTGAAATGTTGAGTATACTAAGATAGAGTTATTTCGTAATTTATTAATATTATTCTTTAATATCTTCTGTTGTAAGTATTGCGTTCTTATCTATCCCTGAATATTGATAACCTGTAACTTTAATTCCAACTAATACTGTTAATGCTATTCCTATGATTATTTTTTACCTTTTGATTTCATTTTTATCCCCCATGATATATTTTCTTGTTTATTGTACAATTTTGATCCCTAGTTAAAATGCATTTGTTATAATTATGATAATATATTTTTATGGTGAGTGTATATATTTATATTATTTTTGTTGTAGTGTTTTATTTTTTGATGTATTTATAATTTTCATCACTACGCATTATATTTTAATAAATTTATGTATAAGTAAAACCACCTTAATATTAATCAAGGTGGTAATAAAATCTATTTTATATTATTTTCATAATCCTAGTTTATTTACTATACTTTAAAATAAAGTTCCCCATTTCAATTGCACAATCTTCACTTTGTGGATAAACGCCTATATTATCTCCATATGCATGACCAAATCCTTTATACAGTACTGTTGTAGTGTCAACACCAGCTTTAACAAGCTTTGCAGCATAAGCTAAACATTCTACCTTTAAAAAATCATGTTCTCCAACTGTAATAAATGTAGGAGGTAATCCTTTTAGATCTCTAATATACGGACTCAAATATCCATTTTTAATTTCATCTGTACCTAATATATCTTTTAACCCACCTGATAATCCATCAAACATGTTTAGCATAAACTCTATGCCTGATTTATGTTTAGGAGACATTTCATATTCATCCTTACTCCATTTAAAGAATTCATCTTCTTCATTAGCCATATTTACAGTAGGGTAAAGTAATAATTGTCCTTTTACCATACCTAAGTTAGCTTCAAAATCTTTAGTAGTACAATATTGAGTTAGGTTTCCACCAGCACTATCTCCTGCTACAAATATATTATTCTTATCTCCACCTAGACTTTCTGCATTATCATAAATCCACTTTAACACAGAATAACAATCTTCATGACCAGTTGGATATGGATTTTCTGGTGCTAAACGGTAATCAACTGAAAAAGCTAGTATGTCTGTTTTTTCAACAATTAACTTTACTAACTCCTCAACAACATCAGGTGAGCCTCCAAAGAATCCACCACCATGAATAAAGTAAAGAACTGGAGCATTTTCCTTCATAGTTTCAGATTTATATATACGTACTGGTATTTTATATCCATCATTAGCTTCAACATGTTCATTTATAATATCAATATTTTTTTCAACAATCGGAATACTCTTAATCTCACCAAACATATTTCTTAATCTACCAATTGATTTTAAAGATGCATCCATATTCAACATGCTTTTAGGCATAAGTTTCATTATTTTTAGTTGTTTTTTCATATCATTATAAAGACGAGGATCCATTGCCCCTCTTTCATCACTATCAGGTAAGTTCTTCACTAAAACTTTTGCACCTTTAATATCGACTATTTCTTGTTTTTTTACAATATTATCTAATAATTCTTTTGAATATTTTCTACTCATCTTTACGCTCCCCTTTTTATTGATTATATTTTTTTAATGTCCATTTTACTAAACGTTTTCATGTATTATAAAAAAATAAACCCATAATTTGTTTATATTCAAATATATGCGTTTATTTTACTCATTAAAATTTTATCATTTCTTATTAAGTTATTGTTTCCATTTTTTGTTCTCTTTTTGGTTATTTTTTGACGCTTTAAAATACTTACGGTATTTAAGTGGAGTCATATTATACTTTTGTTTAAACACACTTATAAAAGACTTTATATTTGAAAATCCATGAAAAGATGCAATATCTTGGATGTTGTCATCACTATTAATTATATCTTCATAAGCTTTAGA
Source organism: Romboutsia sp. 1001216sp1 (assembly GCF_039841805.1). Taxonomy (NCBI): domain Bacteria; kingdom Bacillati; phylum Bacillota; class Clostridia; order Peptostreptococcales; family Peptostreptococcaceae; genus Romboutsia; species Romboutsia sp. 1001216sp1. The sequence goes on along the minus strand of NZ_JBDPHA010000019.1, from coordinate 9,245 downwards.
AAGCCTAAAGTTATTTAAATAAGCTTTATATGTAACTCCAAACCACTTATGAAATTTTCTTGAAAAATATTCACTACTCATATAAAAATGCTTAGAAATATGTTCTAAAGTTAATTCTTTCTTATAATTTTCACTTATATAAATTAAAATTTCTTTTTGCCTTTCTTTATACTTAAAATAATTATTTGTATAATTATCTTCTTTTTGAATCCTATAATTAGTTAATAAAATATATAAAATTTCATAAATATATGAGTTTATCTTAATATAGTCTAATTCATTTTTATTTAAAGAAAATTCTTTTATTTCTAAGAAAATCTCCTGTAATCTATCCTTTTTACAATTTGAATTCATAATATCAAACTGTATATTATCAATATTTGGATATACTTTTTTTATAAAGTCATAAGATAAAACTAAAATAACAACCCCACATAATTTGCCTTGATATTTCTCAAATTCATGAACATCTCCACTATTTACAAGAACGAAATCTCCACTCTTTGCACTAATACTTTTGCCATTAATAAAACCCATTAATTCCCCTTCAGTTACAAAATTAATTTCAATACTTCTATGCCAATGAGAATGAATATAGTAATGTCTTTTCACATCAGTATTTTCTTTTCCAAAATATCCTAATAAGGCTGGTAAATTAGGATTTAGGTTTATTTTTTCATATATAACATTATTCATAATAATCTCCACTCTAAAACTTCTAAAAAAATATATTTAAATTATCTAAGTTCAGTTATTTAATTAATTTCTATTATAATTTACATTTACATAATTTACTATAGCCTAGCAGAATCTCTAAACTTTTTTGGAGTTACCCCTGTAAACCTTTTAAATATTTTAGTAAAATAGCTTTGATCATTAAAATGTAGCAATACAGATATTTCTAAAATTGAATAATCATCTAATAAAAGCAATCTCTTTGCTTCTTCAACTTTTTCTTTTAAAATATATTCACTTATAGTAATACCCACCTCTTTTTTAAAAAGCCTAGATATGTAGCTAGTATTAAAATTAATATGCTCACATATATCCTCTAAAGATATATTACTATATAAGTTTTGATATATAAAAGAAATGCAAGCTAGTATAGGGCTTGAAAAATTATTATTTTTTAAAATACGAACTCGATCAGAAAAATCACAAGCCATAGTTATTCTTAAATTATTTAAATCATTGAGTGTATTAAGTTCTTCAATATGTTGAATATAAGAGTCACTAAGTGTATATGCAACTTCCGTATTCATTCCACCAGCAATTGCAGCACGAGTTACTAAGGTAGCAGTGGTAATTAACAAATTTTTTAATGATCTTATTGAATTATTCTTAGCTAAAACACCATAATTGCCAATTACAGGATCGCTCAAAACTTTAATTAGCTTCTCTTTGTTCCCAGTTCTTATACAGTCCATAATTGTCTCTTCATACATAAACGGATGATGAAAAACATCATTTTGTCTAGCTAAAGTGGCTATATTTTCAAAATTGCTAGAAATATTACTGATTATATCGTTGTTATAAGAGTTTGTTTTTATAACATCATCAAAACTTATCTTTTTATTGTAAATTAGATAATAAGATAGAATACTTGTATTTATAAATGTATTAAAATCTATAATTGGTAAAGAATTATAATATTTTAATAAAATATTCTTTTCTTCAAGAGTTATCTTATGTAGAAAAATATTATCTATATTATCAAATTCAATGTGCTCATAAAGGCAAGGTCCAATAATAAAAGTACCAATAAATTCATTCTCAATACAAAGTCCAATAGATATAAAATTTTCCATATACTCTGTAGATTTAATCACAGGAACAGATGTAAACGTATTTAAGTTAAAGTTTTTTGAAATAGATTTTATTAATCTATCATCAATTATATCTAAATTATTCTTACCCTTTGTAGAGTATTTCAATGAGCCATCTTTACTAAAAAAATATAAAGGTATTTTTAAAGTATCAAATATAATATTACAAATAAAATTTATATCATTACACATTTCTGTTTTTAAAATCATAAAAAATCCCCTTTAGTCAAAATAATAATAAAAAAGCAAAAATAATACAAAAATTATACTATTATTATTGATAATATATTATATATAACTAAACAATCAAGTCATACTTGATAGTGATATTTAAAATAATCATCAATAAGGTAAATCAAAATAAAAAGGGGAATTATGACTATGAAAAAATGGAAAGAAATTAAAAAACATGGCTATAATATTATCTTAAATGAAGGTGGTCAAAATATAGCTTATTCACCTAACTCAGGAGTTAAAATAATTGAAGAAGATGGATATGCTTTTAAAAACTTAAGTAAAAGTGGAAAATTAGAAAAATATGAAGACTGGAGATTACCAGTAGAAGAAAGAGCTAAAGATTTAGCATCAAAAATGAGTATAGAGCAAATAGCAGGGCTAATGCTTTATAGTGCACATCAATCTATTTCAACTAAAGATGACTTTTTCTCTAAGGCATTTGCAGGTACATATAATGGTAAAAAACTAGAGGAATGTGATGCTAAAATAACTGATTTAACTGATCAACAAAAGAATTTCTTGTTAAATGATAACTTAAGACATGTATTAATAACAGTAGTAGACGATGCTAAGACTTCTGCTGTGTGGAATAACAATGTACAAGCTTTTGTAGAAAAAACAGGATTAGGAATACCAGTAAATACAAGTAGTGACCCAAGACATGGTGCAAGTGCAGATACAGAATTTAATGCAGGTGCAGGTGGTGATATTTCAAAATGGCCAGAGCCACTAGGTCTTGCTGCTACTTTTGATAGTGAATTAGTTAGAAATTTTGGGCATATCGCAGCTAAAGAATATAGAGCTTTAGGAATAGCTACAGCTTTATCTCCACAGGTAGATATAGCAACAGAACCAAGATGGATGAGATTTAATGGTACTCTTGGAGAAGACCCAATTTTATCAAGAGATTTAGGTGAGGCATATTGTGATGGCTTCCAAACTTCATATGGTGAAAATGAGATAAATGATGGTTGGGGATATGATAGTGTAAATGCAATGGTTAAACATTGGCCAGGTGGAGGTAGTGGAGAAGGTGGTAGAGATGCTCACTATGCTTATGGTAAGTTTGCTGTATATCCAGGAAATAATTTTGATGACCATCTAATACCTTTTACAGAAGGTGCCTTTAAATTAAAAGGAAAAACTAAAAAAGCTTCTGCCGTAATGCCATACTACACTATATCTTATAATCAAGATAAGAAAAATGGTGAAAATGTAGGTAATTCATATAACAAATATATAATAAATGATTTATTAAGAGATGAATATAAATACGATGGAGTTGTATGTACAGACTGGATGATTACTAAAGATAATCACGTAGTTGACGCATTCATATCAGGAAAGTGTTGGGGTGTTGAGACTCTTTCAGAAGATGAAAGACATTACAAAGCACTTATGGCTGGTGTTGACCAATTTGGAGGAAATAATGAAGTTAAACCAGTACTTAATGCATATGAAATGGGTGTTAAGGAACATGGAGAAGAATTTATGCGTGCTAGATTTGAAAAATCAGCAGCAAGGTTATTACTTAATATTTTCAGAACAGGATTATTTGAAAATCCATATGTAGATGTAGATAAGTCTCAAGAATTAGTAGGTAACCCTGAATTTATGCAAGCTGGATATGATGCACAATTAAAATCATTAATTATGTTAAAAAATAAAAATAACGTACTTCCAATAAATGAAAGAAAAAAAGTATATATTCCAAAAAGAAAAATAAAAGAAAGTAAGGACTGGTTTGGTAATGTAATACCTGCTAGAGAAATTGATCCTGTTAGTAAAGTTATAGTAGAAAAATACTTTAATGTTGTAGATGATGCAAAAGATGCTGATTTTTCAATAGTATTTATAGAATCTCCTAAAACTGTTGGATATACAAAAGAAGAAGGATACTTACCAATAAGTTTACAATATAGACCATACACTGCAGTAAATGCAAGAGAAACAAGTATTGCAGGAGGTGACCCATTAGAATCATCAACTAATAGATCTTACTTAGGAAAAACTAACTTTGCTAGTAATGAATCAGATTTAGATATAATACTAGAAACAAGAAAAGCTATTGGTAAAAAACCTGTAATAGTATCTTTAAATATGACAAATCCAACTATAGTAGGAGAATTTGAGCAATATGTAGATGGAATAATCACAGACTTTGGAGCACAAACACAAGCTATAATGGATATAATTAGTGGAAATGTAAATCCAAGTGGATTGTTACCATTTAATATGCCTGCTAATATGGAAACTGTAGAGGCGCAATGTGAAGATGTTCCTCATGATATGAAGTGTTATGAAGATGAATTAGGAAATGTATATAAGTTTGCATATGGCCTTGATTTTAATGGAGTTATAAATGACAGCAGAGTAGCAAAATATAAAATTAAATAAGTAATTTAATATTTATAAATAAAAAACCTCGACAAGACATTTATGTATTGTCGAGGTTTTTATGATGGGTCTAAATCATTTTCATAAGTTTTGGTATAAATAAACTTATTTCTGGTATAAATGTTACTAACATAAGTACAACCAATATACCTACATAGAATGGTAATAAATATTTTATTACATCTTCTAGTTTTGTTTTACCTACTTTACATCCAATAAACAGTGTATTTCCAACTGGCGGTGTTATATTACCTATACATAAGTTAAATATAAGCATTATACCAAATTGGACAGAGTCCATTCCAAAGTTTTTAGCTATTGGTAAAAATATTGGTGTAAATATTAATATTGCTGGAGTTAAGTCCATAAATGTACCAACTATTAATAATATTAAGTTCATTATTAGTAATATTACAACTGGATTTGAAGATATTCCTAATAATAATTCTGTTATTGCACTTGGAATATTTGTAAATGCCATAACCCAAGACATTATTGATGATACCCCTATTAAGAATATTATTATCCCTGTCATTTCAACTGTTTCTAGTAGTATTCTAGGCATATCTTTTACTTTTATAGATTTGTAGAAAAAGAATGATAATATGAAAGAATATACAACTGCAACAGCTGCTCCTTCTGTAGCTGTGAATATACCACCTACTATACCACCTATTATTACAAATATTAAGGCTAAACTAGGAAGTGCATCTATAAATATTTTCATAGCTTCACCAAAGCTTATCTTATATTTAGTTGAATACTTATACTTTTTCGCAAGTATAAATGCTACTACCATTACTGATAATCCCCATAATATTCCTGGTATATATCCAGCCATAAATAGTGCTGCTACTGATGTTCCTCCACTTACTAATGAATATATTATAAGTGAGTTACTTGGAGGAATTAAAAGCCCAGTTGGTGCAGATGCTATATTAACTGCCGCACTATAGTTTTTATTATAACCTTCTTTTTCTTGAAGTGGAGACATTGTTCCACCGATTGCAGCAGCTGCTGCAACTGAAGAACCACTTACTGCCCCAAATAGCATGTTTCCTACTACATTTGTATGTGCTAAAGATCCTGGTAATTTACCACTTAATACTTTTGCAAAGTTTACTAATTTTAATGCGATACCACCGTTGTTCATTATTATCCCTGCTAATACGAAAAATGGTATTGCTAATAATGAAAAACTACTTATTCCCGTAAATATTCTTTGTGCCCCAGTTAGTACTGCTACATCCCATGATAATGTAGTTAATATTCCAAATATAGATGCTACACCTATAGTTACAGATATTGGTATTCCTAATAAAAGCAGTATAGGAAATGCAATAGCTATAGCTGAACCTGCTTGAAATGCTAATTCCATAATCTTATCTCCCTTGGATTAATTATATTTTTTATTTCTACGCAACCTTTTCATTCTTTCTGTTTGATTTAGTTACCTCTCTGTCTGATTGAGCCATCTCTTGCTTTAAATCAATTAAGTTTAATATATTGTAAATAATCGTTATTACTCCTGATAATGGTAATGCTAAATATATATATCCCATAGATATTCCTAGTGATGGTGATACTTGCCCCATAGCTAACATACTTATTTGAACTCCACCTAATACTAAAACTAATGCTGAGAATACCATTACTACCAATTCTGTCATTACATTTAATATCATTTTTACTTTAGGACTTTTTGATTCAAGTTTTTGTCTAAAAAACACCATAGTCATATGATCTTTTTTACCAAATACATAAGCTGAACCTAATAAAGCCATCCATACAAATGAATATATTAGTAAATCTTCTGATACTGTACTTGGATTATTTAGAACATAACGAGTTATTATTTGCCAAGTACCTAAAACTACCATAAATGCTAGTAGTGTCATACATATGACTTCTATTACTTTGTTTAACATTTTTCTTAACTTATTCATCTTCGTTCCCCCTACTAGTATTTATTTACTTGTTGGTGCTTTTGCTTGTATTTTATCGTATATAACTTTTACTTCTTTGTCATTTTCAGTCATTTCTCTATGAAGTGGTAAAACTTTTTCTTTAAATGGTTCTGTATCTGGGTAGTAGAATTTAACCCCCATCTTTTTTGATTGTTCTACTGCTTCACTTACTTTATCTTCCCAAGCATCAACTTGGAATTTATTTATTTCATTAGCCGCATCTAATATTATATTTCTATGTTCTTCACTTAAATTATCTAATAACTTAGCATTCATTATTAATATGTCTGGAATCATACCATGTTGGTTATATGAATAATATTTTGCAACTTCTCCATGCTTATTATTAGTAAGTGCTAATTCATTATTTTCAGCTCCATCTATAACCTTTTGTTGAAGAGCAGTATAAACTTCTCCGAAACTCATTGGTGTAGCTGAACCACCTAATAATTCCATCATCCTTATGTTTGTTTGACTTTGTTGTACTCTTATTTTCTTCCCTTTTAAATCTTCTGGCTTCATTACAGGCTTATCTGTTGTGTACATATTTCTTGAACCTGCATCAAACCATGTAAGACCAACAAATCCAGATTCTCTAGTTGATTCATATATATCGCCCATTATATCTTTGTCATTCATTACAGAATGATAATGTTCTTTACTATTAAATAAGTATGGAAGGTTGAATACGCTATATGATTTATTAAAACTTTCAAGCAAACTTATACTTCCAACAGCTATATCTATAGCTCCCGTTTGAGTAAGTTCTACCGACTCACGCTGTCCACCTAATAACTCATTTGGGTATACTTGTATATCTATTTCATTATTAGTTTTATCTTCTACAATTTTTTCAAACTCTTTTAGTGCTAAGTGTATTGGATGTTCCTCACCTTGGTTGTGAGCAACCCTCATAACCCTTGCTTCATTACCTTTACTTGAACTACATCCAACTACCGATAAACTAGCTATAGCTGCAAGTAAAATAACTTTAATCCTTTTATTCATATATAAATTCCCCCTAGGATTATTTTATAAAATATTTTTTAGCGTTGTTGTAACATATATCTTCTACTATGTTGCCTAATATTTCTAAATCATATGGATATTCTCCATTTTCAACTAACTTTCCTAAATAATTGCAAAGAATTCTTCTAAAATACTCATGTCTTGTAAATGATAAGAAACTTCTTGAATCTGTAAGCATTCCTACAAATTTACTAACTAAACCTAATTGTGAAAGTGCTATAAGCTGTCTTTCCATTCCATCCTTTTGGTAATTAAACCACCATCCAGAACCAAATTGGATTTTCCCTGCAACTTGTCCACCTTGGAAGTTTCCAATCATAGTTCCTAATACTTCATTATCTTTTGGATTTAAACAATAAAGAATAGTTTTAGGTAGCTTATCTTCTACATCTAAGCTATCTAATAACCTTGATAAAGAATAAGCGATTTCCCCATCGTCAATACTATCAAATCCTGCATCCGCTCCAACAGAATTAAACATTCTAGTATTATTATTTCTAAGTGCACCTATATGAAGTTGCATTACCATATTTCTTTCACTATACATTTTCCCTAATTCTATTAATGTAAATGTTGTGTATTTTTGAGCATCTTCTATGCTTATTTCTTCTCCCGCTAAAACTTTAACAAATATGCTTGCAACTTCCTCTTTGTTAGTAGGTTTAAAATAAACTCTTTCTAAACTATGGTCTGTTATATTGCAACCATTGTCTACAAAGTAATTTAACCTTTTTTCTAATATTTCTATTAATTTATCATAATCTTTAATTTCTGTATCTTCTGTTTTCCCTAATAACTTTATGTAATCACAAAAATCTTTATTTTGTATCTTTAATGCTCTATCTGGTCTAAATGTAGGTCTTACCTCACACTCAAAACTATCATCAGCATTAATTTCTTTATGATATTTTAAATCATCAACTGGATCATCTGTAGTTCCTATATAAACTACATTAGATATACTTATTAATTTTCTGGCAGTTAAATTCTTTTTTACTATAGCATTATTGCATTTTTCCCAAATGTCTTTTGCAGTCTTTGCACTTAAAGTATCTTCAACATTAAAGTATCTTTTAAGTTCTAGATGTGACCAATGATATATAGGATTTCCTATTAAATAAGGCATCATATTTGCAAATTCATAGAATTTTTCAAAATCACTAGCATCACCAGTTATATATTTTTCATCTATTCCAAAACTTCTCATGGCTCTCCACTTATAATGATCATGGTATAACCACATTTGAGTTATATTTTCATATTCTTTATCTTCTGCTATTTCAACTGCTGGCAAGTGGCAGTGGTAATCAAATATCGGCATTTTTGAAGCATTATTATGATATAAGATTTTAGCTATCTCATTTGATAATATAAAATCTTGATCCATAAACTTTTTCATAACTTTCTCCTAAATTAATATTTTTAATATCGTTTTCTTACTACATTAAATATTAACATGCATCTTAATATTTTCTAATATATTTCATTATTTTACCTTTTATACTATTTTTTATAAAGAGTGTTTCGAAATAAAATTTATTTCAAAACACTACTTTTATTTTCATTATTTATTCTTATTTATAGCCTCTATTAATCCATTTATATAAACTGCTCCTAAAGCTCTATCATATAATCCATATCCTGGTCTTCCTGTTTCTCCCCATATCATTCTACCGTGGTCTGGTCTATATGGTCCTTTAAAGTCATAGTCACAGTATGCTTTTACTATTTCATAAAAATCAAGCGATCCACACTCAGATAAATGAGCTACTTCATTGAAACTACTTTC